>NZ_JAPNMC010000040.1:0-637 GCF_026627565.1 Enterobacter cloacae complex sp. 2022EL-00788
ACCTTGAAATACCACCCTTTAATGGCTGGTGTTCTAACGTAGACCCGTAATCCGGGTTGCGGACAGTGTCTGGTGGGTAGTTTGACTGGGGCGGTCTCCTCCCAAAGAGTAACGGAGGAGCACGAAGGTTGGCTAATCCTGGTCGGACATCAGGAGGTTAGTGCAATGGCATAAGCCAGCTTGACTGCGAGCGTGACGGCGCGAGCAGGTGCGAAAGCAGGTCATAGTGATCCGGTGGTTCTGAATGGAAGGGCCATCGCTCAACGGATAAAAGGTACTCCGGGGATAACAGGCTGATACCGCCCAAGAGTTCATATCGACGGCGGTGTTTGGCACCTCGATGTCGGCTCATCACATCCTGGGGCTGAAGTAGGTCCCAAGGGTATGGCTGTTCGCCATTTAAAGTGGTACGCGAGCTGGGTTTAGAACGTCGTGAGACAGTTCGGTCCCTATCTGCCGTGGGCGCTGGAGAATTGAGGGGGGCTGCTCCTAGTACGAGAGGACCGGAGTGGACGCATCACTGGTGTTCGGGTTGTCATGCCAATGGCACTGCCCGGTAGCTAAATGCGGAAGAGATAAGTGCTGAAAGCATCTAAGCACGAAACTTGCCCCGAGATGAGTTCTCCCTGAGACTTTA